>NZ_BAABGA010000121.1:0-13722 GCF_039541335.1 Novipirellula rosea
CTAAAGCCCGCCGCGCCCGCCGTAGAAAGCTGAAAAGCCGCTAGTCCTGCCGAACGCTTACCCACGGCCTGAAGCTTGGATCCCGTCAGCCCAAGTTCAAAATTGAAGCCATTGTCGACGTACCATCGGTGGTACGTCTGGGTCAGGAACTGCATTACACCGGAGAGGTTATTCGTCTCCAACTCCTCAACTGATGTAGCTGGGTAATTTTTTGACGCAAAATCTGCAGAGAGTCTTGCCAGCTCCCCTCTGGGAGTCTCTCTGTTCTGAGCTACCAGCTGGACTCGGTCATACTGCCTTCGATCCAACAGCGTCAGCAATCGCTCATGTCTTGGAGATGCGAATGCACACAGCATTCGCCGCCGCGATTCGTCCGCATCTGACACAAGCAGGGAGACCGTTGAGTACTGGCCTTTGTCACCAGTGAGAACGCGGCTCATTCGCTCCAAAAGCACCCAATAATCTTTTTCCTCACTTGCTTGCAAAATTGCCTGGATGTCTTCGTCGAGCGGATAGTAGGATTTGGCTGAAGTGTGGCATATGAAGGCGTTATTGTTTGTCGCCAATGCATTTCGCACGGAATGGAAAAGGGCAGGTTTCGCAAGTCCAGTTACGTCAACGAGTGTATTACCACAATCTGAAATGAATGTTTCTCGAGATATCTCGTCATATGGGACCACCGTGGTCTGCACTTGATGCCTCTCCAGCAGACGACGGATGTCTTGACTTTTACCTTCTTCAGTATATTCAACTAGCACGGCCGTTTTTGGCGTAATTGCAGACAGGATGCGATCAACAGATGCAACTGTTCTTTCCTCAAAACCAAGACCGAGAACCAACGTATTGATGTCACAAGACCGAAGATCGCGTAGCTGGATCCGTACACATCTTGGAGATTTTTCGAGGGCGAATTTTTCTTCGGGACTATCATCAACCTTGGTTGATACTTCCGGTTTACTTGTTGAGAAGTCAAACAACCCCAGTTGGGACAACTCATTGGCCTCGGCTTTGTCAACCGACTTCACATCATCTTCAATCAAATCGCTATCGTCCTCGAAATCGCCGTCGGCATCCGTGTTCTCTTTCCCAAGGTTCCGCAACAAAATTTCTTTTCCACGAGCAGGATTGCGAAGCCACTCAACGACGGCATCACCCGATAACTCGAATCTGTCACGCTCCCCAAGGCCAATGAAGCTGGACAACCCGAAGATTTTCCTAAAAGTCAACTTAAACTGCTTGATTGGGTTCGCATCCTTGGTCTTGGTTCGATGCGTTCCGCCGTCGAGAACAAAGACGCCCGCATCCACAAGCTCTCGAAACTCGTCGAACTGTGCGTCGGTATCACCTTTAGTGAGTCTCATGTAGACCTTAAGATACTGCCGAAGGCGTACAGCTGTCTTACTCGACTGGTCATGATCAGTGTACGACTGCATCAACAACTCGTTCGAGGCTTCAGCGAACGCGAGAGCGTGATCTCTTAATTTTGTCTGTCGACGATTTAGGTCGTACATCCGCCTGCTGCAATACTCAAGGTAACAGTCAGTTTGAATGCGAGCGTCTATAGGGAAAGATTGCTTTCCAGCTTTGCCTTTAGCCTTGCGAAGCATGAGTTCGTAGATGCTTATCGCATCTCCAAGGTCCCCAACGCATACTCCTGCGAGGGCAGAGAGACTGAAGTAAACCTGTTTTCGATCATTAGACGTCTTTGTGGTAGAGGCAATATTCATTGCAATTGATTCAAGGGGTGTGTCACCAAGCACCTGAGCAGGACGTATCCCATCGGGATGATCGAGAAAATAGGTTGCTCGATGTGCCAGAATTCGCTCGATAAAATCTTTCCCCCTCTTCCTCTGCCGTATGATCTGATTGACCTCAGCTCCCAAATCAAATACTTCATAGTCTCTCCCGGCCCTCGCTTTTTCAATTTGCCCTGGTGATCGAAGGATCACTTCGAGGGTCTGGACCTCCGTCGTCAACTTGAATGAGCACCGAGGGTGTGAGAACAAGAGGGAAGACATCAACAAATCAATCTTCGGTATCTCTAAAAATCGTGTTGAAACATCGTCTAGTAGGTACAGAACGCAACAATGGCTCCAAAGTGGAGAGCATAGGCAGATCGCCTCTGCGAGATCCGGAAACGCGTTTGCCGGGTTGCCTGTAAACGCAAATGTTTCCTCCCCTCTGCTCAAGCTCACTTGAACAGAAAGGAGCATCTTTTCAAGCTGCATTTCGGACAGGGCATCGGCAATTTCATCAGCCCCTTTCACGTATCCAGCCACTGCCTTAGCGATCTCTTTGAAGTACCCCGGTACGACTTGTGTCGGATCAATTTCCCTCAGGTGCCTGACGGCTCGTATTGCTTCAAGAGCGTAAGAAACGAACAGTCGTGCGTAGGGCTCCAAAAGTTCTTCGTTAGTTTCCCCAACAGTATCGAGAAGCCTCGTCGCAGAAACATACAGCCCCACGTAACCATCTGACCTTAACTGCTCGATGACGGTAGTGGCATCGGCATTCGAGTCGGGGAGAGTTGCACGTGCATGAAGCTGCAACGCACGGATAAGCATTGTTTTCCCGCAGCCTCTCATTCCAATTATGACCTGTGGCCCAGGTGTGCTAACCGCTGGTAACCATCGGTCTTCGGGGTCAACGATCAAATATGGAACAAACCAAGGTGACAAAGTTTGTGCATTATAAGCGTCATTGAAGCGTCTTAATCTTGGCGTTTCCGTCCAAGGGGATGATACCTGTCGTACGGCAAGCTTAATATCCTCGATACACTGGTCATACGTCGGAGTTCTCTGCTTCTCAACTTTGGGCGACAGAAGAAAGGCCCTTTCTTCTAACACGCTAGCAAGCCGGTAATCTCGGTCCGACGTCGCGTCAGGCTGGCAAAGTAGCTTGTCGACAAACGACTTCAAATGGCTGACCGCCCAATGAATGTCGCCGAGTCTCTGTTTCCCGGCATCACTTTTGGATTCGTCAGTCAGAGAGTTTAGGTCGATTGCAACTAGCCTGATTGCTCCGTCTTCCGCGTCGGCACGCCTTGCAGTTTCCGGAAGTATCTCAACCATCAAATTGCCAGCGTGCAGGTCATTATGATGCACGGATCTTAGCTGCAACTCTCGAAGTATTGCGAACAAATCAATAGCGAGTTGAGCCAGAGTGGCCGCAGACATCTGATCACTCTCGTTCAGGAAAGTCTTGAGACTCATCCCATTAACATAATGCAATATCGCAACATCGCATTCCAACTCAACATCACCGAAGCGAACTATCACATCCTCCTTCAAGTCATCTATCGCAACAACATGCTGTGAGCCTTTGGCAACAGCAGCATGCACCTCGCACTCTTTGCGGAAATTCTTGCAAAACTTTTCATAAACCCTTTTGGGAGCAACTTTCACGACTTTCCACTGACGAAGTAATCCTACTTCAACGACGAAAGCTGCTGAATAAAAACCACGGTCCAGTGCACGAACTACCTTGTAGTCTCCGATGTATTCAGGGGCATCAAATATCGGAAATCCGAATTCCCTGCCACAAACACGGCAGGTATCATTCAATGTATGCGGCTCATCATCCAATTCAGGATGTTCGAAACAACATAAGCTAGACATGCTTGACCTCTTCGAGAAAACCAGACTCTCCGGGAAATGCCGACACCTTGATTGCCTTTTGCAAGCTCTCCATTACCAGCTTGAAATGTTCTTTGCAGCAGCGGACTGACGCCAACTCTTCTCCGGTACGACAATAATCACCGGAATTTTTTGACAAAACCACGCCAATCGGATCAGGGAACGGATCTGACGCTGATTTATAGGCGTCTTGGGTCTCTACGAATACCCTTCGGAGCAATCCAAGCGATATTTTTGCGAAGCCTTCAGTACGAGCTAAAACCGGAACGCGAGTCTGGTTACGAACGTTGTCAACTGCGGTTTTAAAACGATGACCGTCTGTCCCCTGGGCATTCAAATGTTGCTCAAAAGCATTTCCGAGATTCTTGCGAACCTGGGTCCAAGTTCCGTTTGATGGTGCGATGGAATTTGCCATGGCGAAACACTGCTCTGCATGATGGAGTAGCCACGACCCTTCGTCGCCTTCAACCAGTTGATCTAAAGCGATTAGAGCTTCGCCGCGTCCAATGAAAGGTTGGTAAGAACGTGATCCCCCAGAAAGAAAGCACGTAACATTGATTCCCAATTCCCTTCCAACCTTCACTATTCTTCTGCTGTTGGCACGTGCCTCCTCCCAAGTTGTCCCAAAGTTTCCGTGTTTCGATACCCTTACGTCCAGCCCTACGGTCGCGACGCCTACCGCAATCTTTTTGCTGAGCAGGCTAGCCATTGCCAATTCTGGCACGTTCACTGCACCAACAGATTTGCGATATTCAAAAAGCTTTCCGTCTTTTGGTGCGTGTTGCCCAGCAGCCAGGAAATGAGCAAACCGTGATTTTGCCAAAGCCTCGTTTACGTCTGCTTCCGTCAGTGTAAATTGGAAATCAGGAACTTGAGCCATCACGTCGATTCCGCCAGCAGGACGCCCAGGCACCCCCAATTTGCAAACGCTGAAACCCATAGCAGAGAGGCACAGCGGGGCAATAAGCGTTGACAGTGAACTTGGTCCACCAGTAGATGCGATATCGAAGAGTGGAGGCTGGCCCGAACGATTCACCACGCGTCCAGACGAAGCAAGTCCTTTTGCTAGATATGCTATTCCTTCATCTGTGACGCTTCCCCTATCATTCAAAAAAAACTCGACAAGAGGCCTCATGTGTATATCGTCCTCCGATTCGAGGAAATGATCGGTCAGCTTTTTTAGCAAAGGAAATCCAGTGTCCATTTTCGTTTTTCGCTCCATTAAGGTGTGCCGTGGAATTCGTGCTTGGGGTAGAGAAAATACGAATCATTGCTCAAAGCGGTAGCCATGTGTTAAGTTCTTCCTCTCTTGTGACTTACGAACCAAAGAGCCGATGGAATGCAGCCAAGGACAATTCGCAAAAAGTGTACAGCAATCGACCTGTTTGCTGGATGCGGAGGTGTTACGCATGGATTGCGGAAGGCTGGATTTGAGGTTCTGGCTGCAGTTGAGAACGACCCTGCCGCCATCCGGGCATTCAAATTAAATCATCCAAGCACAGAGATGTTTGGGGATATCGAGAGGGTTAATTTGCTTTCGCTAAAAAGAAAGCTCAGGCTCCGCAAAGGTCAGCTCGATCTTCTAGCTGGCTGTCCTCCTTGTCAAGGCTTTTCAAGCATGTCGACTCGAAATGGACATTGGCGAGTCGAAGACTCCCGGAACTCGCTGATAAACCAATTTGGCACGTTCGTGGTTGAGCTACTTCCAAAGACAGTGATGCTCGAAAACGTTCCAGGATTGGCTTCCGAACGCCGCTTTACCAAGTTCGTGGACAGGCTCACTGATCTGGGATACACCCTTGACTATCGAATAGCTAACGCTGCGGATTACGGTGTTCCTCAGCGAAGGAAGCGACTCATTTTAGTCGCATCAAGATTCGGGAAAGTGTCCTTTCCACTGCCGACCAAGAAAGTAAATACAGTTAGGGACGCAATCGGTGCCTTGCCAAGGGCAGGTTCGAGCGGCGATGCCCTCCATGACCTCCCTGAACGACGCACAGACAAGGTTCAAAGACTAATCAAAAGCATTCCCAGGGATGGTGGCAGCCGAGGCGATCTAGCCCTGTCTGAACAGTTGGCTTGCCACCAAAGGACCACAGGATTTAACGATGTCTATGGACGCATGGCATGGAAGTCCGTGTCGCCAACGATTACAAGCGGGTGCTTTAATCCCTCGAAAGGTCGCTTCCTTCATCCCGACGAAGATCGCTGCATAACAATTCGAGAGGCTGCTTTGCTCCAGAGCTTTCCAGCGAATTACGCACTTCCTGTCGAACTTGGCAAGCAAACGCTTGCGTTACTGATAGGTAATGCACTTCCACCTGAGTTGGCTCGTCGATTCGCGTTAAAAATTCATAAGCACTTGCGTGCCAATAGCACTGATGTCAGTTCAAAAAAGGTACAAGTGTTAGCGGTAAAATGACATAATTGTATCGCGAAATTTTTTGCAAAGTTTGAGATACACGGACCAGATGATGCAATCCTCGTGGCGATGTTCGATGAAGGGATCACGCTGTCTGAATCCCACACGTCGACACCATCTCTCTCTCTCTGCCAGCTGTTTTGGTTCTTGCGGTCGAGCAACCATGCAAGTTCAGATTCCTGTCTATCAACCAATCGAAGAGCCGCCGCCACTAACACAGGCCGAATATGAGCAGTCACTTCATAAGTAAAAGGTCGCAGTGCCAAACCTACCAGCCACGCGTTACGCACGAACCATGGAAGCCCAATTGAAGTTCAATCTGATGCCCAAAATCTTCGCCGATCACTTAGTGGCCGGCTACAGAGATCTCATCCGGAGATATCGCGATGGACAATCTCGAATGAGTGTCCCAGGTGTAGGAGTTGAACAATGATAAGTGGCATCGCAATTGAGAATTTTAAAGGGGTTCGGGAGAAGATCGAGCTTGAGCTCCGCCCTATCACTCTCCTCTTTGGCCCCAACTCAGCAGGAAAAAGCACGATCACCGATGCCCTTGACTATTTCGAAGCACTGTTGATTACGCGATCTGCAAGTCTCGGTAACTTGAGTTCACGCAAAGCGGGTGACAACAACAAGGAACTTTCGTTTGAACGTCTGATTCATAACCATGACTTATACCGTACGATGCGTCTCGGCGTTGAGTGCGAGCTGACATGCGAAGACGAAGGATACATGTCAGTTAAGGGAACGTCCAACACAAACTCCTCAGAAGATTGGGGCCTACCAACCTCCTACGATTTGAACTTTGCTGATGACTTACGGACCCTAGAGATCGAATTCGAAATTAAGGGAACAATTGCTCATTTCGATGGCGGCCTGATCAACTCGGCGGAGATCAGTCGGTTTGTTGTGAAATACAATGACGAGCTTCTTGCGGCGGTCCAACCAATACACGAAACGTCTGGCCGTCTGAACGGGTTTCGGTGGACTGTAGATCTCGCGAATCCATTAATCCCAATTGATCTTGAGCAATCGGGAATAATTGAATTTGACAATTACCATTTTCAGCTCATCCCGGTCGAACACGACCCTCCGTTAACTGGAGGGCTTTACAAGGCTAGCGTCGCGGGACAGGAAATCCCTAATGCAGCCGTGGCCAACTATCTGAATGCACTGTTGTTGGGTGCGTTTCGGATCATGGGGCATCGACTCCGACAGAGAAAGACAATCGCTGGGATCCGGGCGGTTCCAGATCGGAATTCCATTCCTATGCCCGCAGACTCGCCAAGTCGTTGGAACAACGGGCTTGCGGCTTGGGACTATCTTGCCTACTGCGGCGAGGACTCATTGAACGAAGTTAATCTTTGGCTCGGATCGAAGCATCTGGGTACAGGGTACCAGCTGAAGCAACGGAAACTGGTCGATCTCAATGAGTGTTTTGGCATAGTTCGTGCAATCACAAAGAACAATGATTCGGATTCAGCACAAGCTTTTCTGAAACTTCAGTCAGGTGCCGAACGGCGAGTAGGGTTCGTGCCAGGAGACAATCCCTATCTTCGGAACGGACCTTTTCTACATCCATCCGACGTCGGCACTGGACTCTCTCAAATTGTCCCCGTGCTCGTTGCGTCGAGTGACCCAAAGCCAAGTTTTATCTCAATCGCCCAGCCCGACTTGCACCTCCACCCGCGGTTGCAAGCTGAGCTAAGCGACGTTTTTGTGCAAGCGATTAACCGTGCCGAGGCCCCTCGTTTTCTTCTTGAGACTCACAGCGAGCACCTAATTCTAAGGTTGCTCCGCAGAATTCGAGAAACGGCGATTGGCGAAGCTCCAGAGGGGTGCGAACTACGGACAGAGGAACTGGGGATCTATTTCGTCAGTCAGGAAAATGGTGCAACGAAAATAGAAATGATCGAGGCGGATATAAGGGGCGAATTTATCCAGCCGTGGCCGGACGACTTCTTTGAACTGGATTTCCACGAGAGGTTTGGATGATGCTGAAGGAAATTGCAATTACACCAGGTGTGTTCGAACGTGATTCGTTTGAATCAGAGGAAGCTTGGCTCAATCACCTAAGAGAGCTTGGTACTGGAATATTTCCTCGGACAAGCGTATGCCCTGTCGTCGTCTCAGATCTTTACGACGGAAGCCTTTTTCCTCAACTCGTAGACCGGGTTAAGGGGATCAAATGCGAGGTCGTTCGGCGTTTTGCGAATGAACTTCTGAAGAAACTGCATGATGCAGGTGTGAAACGGCCAGTCAAAGAAAATTGGCCAGGAGATGACGACTCTCGTTGGTGCCGCGAAGCAATCGCCTCTCATCAAGACGAAGAACTAGCTCGCGTAGTCTCGACACGAACCAGCATTGATAATAGTGGCATAGATCACGGCATCTTGTCCCCAATTGAAGAGTCCGCCAAGGATTCTTTTTGGGACGGATTCGTCGCGGCGGCATCGCCACGGATGCGAGTCTCCGAGCAAGTAGGTCTTCTACGTACGATGACACTACACGCCCATTGGATCGCCATCATCAATCCACATTCACTTGGTTCAGAAAGAGAATTCGTAAGATCACTTTACAGTAATGCTTGTCAGAGAAGTCTTGGTTTTGGAATGCCCGCTTTCGAGATACATGCGGAAGTGGACGGGAAGCTTACGAATGAGAAAGAAGCTGAACGACAGGCAAGGGTTGTCAAGAGCATCAAGAATGACCTTGCCGATCTTCACCCAATACAAGCTCCCATCCGAGTAATTTTCTGGCCAAAATTCCTTGATCGTTACGTCGTTGCCGGAAATCTCACATCGCTTTCTAGTGGTCAGCAGCGAAAGCAACTCAGGTGGGCGGTAAGTATGAGCCATACCGCAAGAAGCGACCAAGAATCTGATGACAGAACTCCATGGCACTTAGTTGACAAAGACGGCATTCGCTACATAGAGCAACGTTTTTTCTCAGAAGTCAGCCTATCTGAAGCGGCAACTTATGATTTAGATAACCTCGGAATTCATTCAAGCTAGATTCGGGTATATGGAGTGTTCGATTCTCAAACACTCGGGACTATCCAATGGCTCATGCACTCGCAACGACAGACGAAAAGACATCATTGATGTACGCTGGGGAAACTCCCTGGCATGGACTTGGGACGAAGCTGGACGGACCGGCGACATCCCGAGAAGCAATCACGGCGGCTGGCCTTGACTACAATGTCGATCTGAAGCCGATCCACACGAGTGATGGCACCCTGGTTCCTCAGCGGAAAGCCGTTGTTCGAGACGATTCTCGTGAAGTTCTGGGAGTCGTTGGCAACAGCTATCAGCCGGTACAGAACTATCAGAGTTTTGGATTCCTGGATTCCATCGTCGCGGATGGGCAGTTGCTGTATCACACCGCTGGGGCTCTCGGTAAAGGCGAGAAGATTTGGATGCTGGCAAAACTGCCGGGCGAGATCCGAATCAAGGACTCGGAAGATGTGACCGACAAATTTCTGTTGCTAAGCAATTCCCATGACGGCAGTTCAGCATTGCGGGTTTTCTTCACCCCAATTCGTGTCGTGTGTGCCAACACCTTGAGACTGGCCGAACGTCGCGGTCGTGGGCAGGGGGTCTCCGTCATTCACAAAGGCGATCTCGCGGCAAAAGTCGGCGAGGCTCAGAAAATTCTGGGATTGGCGGCGAAGTTTTACGATAGCGTCGAGGACCGGATTAATCATCTGGCGAATCACTATCCCAGTCGCGAGCAACTGGCCAGTTACTTTGAGCGACTGTACCCTGATACCCCAGACTCGAAGAACAAGCGAGCTGAGAATGTTCGATCGGAACTATTCCGATTGTTCGAGGAAGGCCGAGGACACGACATTCCCGAAACGAAGCTGACAACATGGGCTGCATTTAATGCAGTCACCGAGTTCGTCGACCACCATCGAACAACTCGGGGAAAAACGGACCAAGAACGAGCTTCCAGCCGGTTGGAATCAGCTTGGTTCGGCAGCGGTGCCTCGCTGAAGGCACGAGCGTGGGACGAAGCATTGGATTTAGCGGTTTAGACTGGCCCACGGTTGTCGCGAATTCCAGGTAAGTTCGGTATTCCCGCCATTCCTGGAACTTGCATGACAATCACACCGACCACCAGCGGCCGACTTATCGCGATCGGCGACATTCACGGGCATGCTATGGCCCTGCGAGCTTTGATCCGAGCCATCCAGCCTTCAGCAGACGACGTCATCGTGCCCCTGGGCGACTACGTCAATCGGGGTCCAGACTCCAAGGGCGTGGTCGAATGTCTGATCGAGCTTCAAAATCGCTGCAATCTAGTCCCGATTTTGGGGAATCATGATGAGATGCTCTTGGATGCACGAAAAGATCGTTACGCCTACGATCGATTCTTGGTGAGCGGTGGCCGAGAAACTGTCGCTTCCTATGGTAAGCAAAAGCTGGATGGTATCCCCAAGTCCCACTGGGCATTTTTGGAGTCATGTCGTGACTACTACGAAACCGCAAGCTTCATTTTTACACATGCGAACTTCTGCAGCTACACACCGTTGCACCTTCAGCTTTCATCCGTGCTGCGATGGACTGGCATCGACGACTTGGGCATATGCAGACACCGAACTAGAAAAGTTGCCATCGTTGGTCACTCAGCAGGCGAAAAGTTTCGAAACTACGGCACTTGTATCTGCATTGATACCGGTTGCGGCTTCGGCGGTTTACTCACAGCTTATGAGCCAATCACTGGCAACCAGTGGCAAGTCACGGAGATGGGAGACTTGATTACTGAGCCGAAGTGCAACTAGTGCCATTACGCGTTTCCGTTTAATCCGTTGGGATACAGGGTATGTAGTCGTTTCTTCCAAGTCGACTCTCGCGTGGTGACCTCGCTCTCAGTAGCCGTATGTGATAGTACCTCTAGTATGGAAAATGAAAATCCTGACGGATCGAGAGGCTTTAAATGTTTGTTGTCGTTATTTCCGCTCTTAGCATAGCCTTCCCATCGGGCCAGCAAATTGTCCGAGCCGTAGGCTGAGCCTACATAGTTTTTGTTCGTTGACGAGTCATGGATCAGATAGATAGCTCGCCACTGAGAAATCGCTATTCGCCAACTCTGCGGAAGTGTCTTTAAGTCGTCCCATTTCCAAATGATTGACCGCCAGTGAGGAAGCTTTGGCGGTACCAAAAGGCTCTCTGGCGATATTGACGTGACCTCAAAGACCGATTTTGGACTATCGGCATCACGGCACCAGGAAATGTGATTGTGCCACTCGACGACCAACCGCCCACGGAATTTACTTAGGTGACCGGAGAGTGAAAGCTCAAACCAAATTGGAGTTTCGGCTGCAGTAGATTGGAACGCAAAACGAGAAAGTACACGATTGGCGGCTTCAATTTTCGATGAGTCCAAAATTTCGTTTTCTTTCCGGAAAACACCTGCCAAAACTGTTTGTCCAGCTGCATCAACGACAAACGAGATCAGCCAACCTTTTTGTTTTAATCTCTTCTCGTAAGCAGGCCCTTGAATGGACTGATAAGCGTGGAACACTTCGTGATTAGTCGCTGCCAGCGAAGGATAAGCAATCCCGAGTGCCCCAGGTGGTGTATGACGCATGATGAGGGCATCACTCAGATCGACGCCTGACTGTTCCAGGAGCGACTGCAATGTAAGCCTAAATCCGTCATCTAACGGAATATCGTCCTGGACTGTAGACATCAAATTACGTTCTGAAACGATCCGTCGAATCGAGCGAATTGCACAACGCTCGGCATTCCATTCATCATTGTTCGGCTCAGGACCACCACTGTGCCGCCAACCCCTCGCCTTAATGAACAAGAAATTACGAAGTGAGGACAG
Organism: Novipirellula rosea; assembly: GCF_039541335.1. Taxonomy (NCBI): domain Bacteria; kingdom Pseudomonadati; phylum Planctomycetota; class Planctomycetia; order Pirellulales; family Pirellulaceae; genus Novipirellula; species Novipirellula rosea. The sequence continues at coordinate 11,896 of NZ_BAABGA010000121.1, forward strand.
GTCATTTCCCTCTACATCGCAGCGGTTACAAACGGTGAAGGCATCATCACCAAAAACCTCGTAACCGTCGAATGTGTGAGCAAACTTGAAGTACTCCGCGAAGGAACAATCATCGCCGGGAATATTTTCTAGCAAAAGATCTTCATTAGGAATTAGAAGGATGTTTCCGTTCGAGTCATATTCTAAGTTCATACCAATCCGTTCTGATGTGAGGAATCAGAGAGCATTGCCTTAGAATCGGGTAAGTAGCTTGTCACTTACTCAAAACGCGAGACAATTTGATGTTGAAGGTAAACGTGGGGATGAGTCGAAAGGTTTCCAAAGATTTTAACAGCACCGGGTTCAGCGTGAACCTGGAGGGCGAAATTGGAGCTCCAGTCAACGATCCCGAATTTGTAATCGAAGAGATCAAAAAATTCTATGATCTGGCTGAGGAATCGCTCCGAATTCAAATTGAACGATACCAAGACGATGGATCGATCGAACCGCGGCCCAACACCAATGGTCATCAAACACCTCGCCAAACATCGACGCTCCCAAGTTCCAACGGCAACGGACACGCCGATCGATTGAATGGCAACGCAGCTCATGCTGACGAGCCATTCCATCCTCCGGCGACCAACAAGCAGATTCAGTTTTTGCTCACTCTCGGAAAACGGGACGGTCTCACGAAGCCCCAACTGGAACAGCGAGCAAAAACGATCCTCGGTCGCGAAACCGATCTCTACGACATGACTCGCCGTGAGGCAGGCAACGTCATCGACCAGTTCATGCCCTTGAACGGCAAGAAATCTGGTTAGACAGATCATCCGCACCCACCAACCGAGATTATTTCGTGACACCGATCAAGCGTCCCCATTGGAGTTTCAGTTCGATTAACCAATATCGACGCTGTCCGCTCCAGTTCTTCTTCGAGAGGATTGTCAAAATCCCTCGCAGGACAGTTAGCAGCAGTCTCGTTTTTGGCTCCGCCATTCATGATGCTCTGGCCGGTCACCACCAACGAATCAGGTTAGGCAGAGAATCTTCTGAACAGAACCTGAAGGTGGATTTTTTGGGATCATGGGATGTTCGCACCGCAGATCAAAAGGTCACGTTTAAAGCAAAGGAATCGGTGTCTGACTTGCTTGGTAAGGGGCAGGCCCTGATGGAATTATATTCCAAAGAAGAACCACCAACGGACATCATCGCTGTCGAAGAACGTGTGTTGGTTCCATTGTGCGATAGTAGTGGCAACATCCTGGAGCGACCACTGGCCGCAACATGTGATCTGATTTCAGGATCAACCGAACAAACGGTGGTCACTGAGTTCAAGACATCGGCAAGGGCTTACTCCGCTTTCGACGTGGAAAGTTCGCTTCAACCCAGTTGCTACACTCAGTCAGCCCTGTCCACACTCGATCGATGGGTTTCAGTGGAGTTCGTCGTTTTCACTAAAACGACCACGCCGAAAATCCAGAGACTGAAAACATCGAGATCACAGGAGGATTTGAAACGACTCGGAGACGTGGCAAAAAATGTTGAGAAGGCAGTCAAGAATCAGATTTTCTACCCCATCGAAAGCCCAATAAACTGTTCTGGATGTCCCTATCGTCAGGAGTGCCGAGATTGGCGTCCAACCACATTGAATATCCAAGAGAAGCAAGAAGTTCATCGCAACAAAGAGGTCGTCTGTGCTGGTTGAAATCGGAGGGAAATCAGGGTGTCTTTGCGACTTAGCCGAGCAGGGGAAACTACATTGTCCACTCAATGTTCGTGCATCCAGCGAGGACGTGGTCACGGGCGAACTCTTCGGCAAGCTGCAACTCATTGCTCCTCGTTGGTGGC
>NZ_BAABGA010000122.1:0-510 GCF_039541335.1 Novipirellula rosea
GACTCGGGTGCATCCGGTGGTTACCCGACTCGCAGCTACGGTCGCGTCCCGTTGGGAAACATGTCGTAGTAGCCGCCGTCAATAGCCTCCTTCGCTTCGTCTGCGGTGGAGTATAGCCAATCCAGAACAGAATCGTACGATTTGCGCATCTTAGCATCGTATTCGTTGAAATACCAAACTGGCGAATCATCAGAATTGTCGCAACGAATCATCAAGAATTGTTCGCCTAACCGACCAACGATGATCAGTGCATCTGGCGGAAGGTCCACGTGTGGTTCGTCTGGGAACTCCACGCAGTCCTCGCGGTATTGTTCCGTCATGCAAAGCACATGTTCGTACGTGGCAGCGTAATGGTCATGTGTTAGAAGTCGGCCCGAGCGGTGTCCCATCGCAGCCAAGTAGCTCCGGTAGTTCGTCGGCAGCTTGACGCCGTATCGCTGTTCCAGAGTAGTGATCTCAGATGGCGAGCAGCCTTTAAGATCGCCGCGCGACGCAATACCGGAGTTTACC
>NZ_BAABGA010000123.1:0-1196 GCF_039541335.1 Novipirellula rosea
TATCGTTAATCATAGAAACCAACGATATTTCGCGTTCAATTGTGGTTAAACACTTTTGAGTTCGGGATTTCGATGGCCAATCTATTAAGGGCACATGGGGGATGTCTTGGCGTTAGAAGAATGAAGGGCGTGGAAGTCTGCGAAATTCCTGGGGGAGCTGACAAACAAGCAATGATCCCGGGGTGCCTGATTGCTACCTGCTGAATTCATAGGCAGGCTAGTTACAACCTGGTGAACTGAAACATCTAAGTAACCAGAGGAAGAGAAAGAAAAATCGATACCGTCAGTAGCGGCGAGCGAAATCGGTATAGCCCAAACCGTGAAGGTTTCCTTCGCGGGGTTGTAGGACTTCAATATTGGATTGTGTGTTGTTAGTGGAAGATTCTGGGAAGGATCGCCATAGAGGGTGACAGCCCCGTACACGAAAATAAACATGCACCATAGAAGCACCTGAGTAGGTCCAGTCACGTGAAACCTGGACTGAATCCACGGGGACCATCCCGTAAGGCTAAATACTCTCTAACGACCGATAGCGTACCAGTAGCGTGAGTGAAAGGTGAGAAGAACCCCTGCTAGGGGAGGAATGTGAACCTGAAACCATGTGCCTACAAGCGGTCGGAGCACTATTTTAATGTGTGACGGCGTGCCTTTTGCATAATGATCCGGCGAGTTGTGGTATACGGCTTGGTTAAGTCCTTCCGGGACGAAGCCCAAGGGAAACCGAGTCTGAATAGGGCGAAATGTGTCGTATGCTGCAGACGCGAAACCTGTGTGATCTACCCATGAGCAGGTTGAAGCGCGGGTTAAACTGCGTGGAGGACCGAACCCACTTAGGTTGAAAACTGAGGGGATGACTTGTGGGGAGGACTGAAAGTGTAATCAAACCAGGAGATAGCTCGTTCTCTCCGAAATATCTTGAGGGATAGCGTCGAGGCAACTACTTTGCGGGGGTAGAGATACTGAATCGGATGGGGGCCCTTCCCGGGGTACCTCACCGAACCAAACTCCGAATACCGCAAAGACTATCTCGGCAGTCAGTCCCTGGGGGATAAGCTCCAGGGTCGAGAGGGAAACAACCCAGATCGCCTGCTAAGGTCCCGAAGTTTTACTTAGTCACTAAGGAAGTTGAAATGCTGTGACAGCTGGGATGTTGGCTTAGAAGCAGCCACCATTTAAAAAGTGCGTAACAGCTTACC
>NZ_BAABGA010000125.1:0-788 GCF_039541335.1 Novipirellula rosea
CACGAAAACGCAACGCGTCCGATTCTCGCTCGAACGTGCAGATAAAATCGTCCGCAAAGCGGATGATCGAGGCCTCGCCTTTAAGACGAGGCTTCACCTCCTGCTCGAACCACTCGTCCAGCACGTAGTGCAAGTACACATTGGCTAGCAGTGGAGAAAGAACCGAACCTTGCGCGACGCCTTCCGTGGTGGCGAAACGTTTGTCTTGAATCATCACTCCGGCGTGCAGAAACTTGGTGATCAGCCGCAGCATACGAGAGTCTTCGATGCGTCGACCGAGAAGCTCTTGGAGCCTTCCGAAATCAACGTGGTCAAAGAACCCTTTAATATCCGCGTCGAGCACCCAGTTGACTCGCCGGCGTGTGATCGTCTGGCCCAGATCGGCCAGTGCTTGGTGGCAGCTTCGCTTGGGACGGTATCCGTACGAGATATCATGAAAATCCACCTCGTAGATGCGTTCCAAGATCATCACGATCGCCCGCTGGACGATCTTGTCTTCCACACAAGCGATTCCCAATGGTCGCGTTTTACCGTCTCCTTTGGGAATCTCTCGGCGTAAACTCGGCTGAGGACGATAGCTGCCGCGATGGATTCGATCTTCGAGATCTTGCAAGTTGCCTTGCAAATTCTCTTCGTAATCGTCCACCGTGACACCGTCGATCCCCGGTGCTTTGTCTCGCTTGAGTCGTCGGAACGCGTAGAACAGCAGCTCGGTATTGAGCAACGTAAAGAGGTTGCTAAACGTCGCTGATGCGTCGCCTTCCGCTCTCGTGGTGATGCGATCCAGT
>NZ_BAABGA010000126.1:0-921 GCF_039541335.1 Novipirellula rosea
CTTCTCTCGGCAACCGGGATCAATGTCATTTCCGCAGGTGATCTTGCCGGAGAAGCAGGTCCGATTGAGCACTACGCATCACACACGGCACTCAACGGTCGCGCCGGTTTGTATCCCGCTCGCTACCAAAGCGATGAAGTCGATCGCACCAATAGCGTGGCCAAGAGTTGTAACCGCCGCCTAAGAGCCGCTTGCATCTTGGTCGCAAAAAACTTGATCAAATGTCATCCTTTCTACCGTGGCTTGGCTGCTGTCTGGAAACAGCGTGGCGTTGCAACGGCCGACCGGCAATGCCGGATGGCAAATCGCGCCAACCGAATGGTGTTTCAAATCGTCAGTGGACGGCAAGTCTGGCGAGGCAAAGGGGTCGACCGAGAGTACTTGCTATTGAAGCTTCGAGAATTCCATCGTACTCATGGCACACCACTCGATGCAACGGTCGCTGACATGGACGCCGCGTTTGAGTGGTTGCCCAAAGTGACCTATGCGGACGAGGCAAAGCCGCTCGCCGAACTGGCAGGTAAGAAACGTCAAGGGGCGGCGTCGATTGGTGATTTACTGATTCCACTACTTATTCGACTTGGAGTGTGGCAGCAAACTGAAGTAGAATCAAGTTCGTCCGAAGCTTAGGGTCCGCATTGGCTTGTCATCGCTACGCAAGTGGCACAACTGACAACATCAATCTGACACCGAGGGCAGACTCGGTTACGAGAGCAACCAGAAGTCATCGAGCCCGTGTACAAAGCGTGATGCTCTGTCAGCGGTTCAAACGCCGGATAAGACAGTGTGAGGCTTCTAAGCTTCGGATATCTACCAGGGTGGCGAGACTGAACCATCTATGCTGAGAGAGACGTGCCTCCGCAGCGGACAAACCATTGGACTTTGAGAGTAAAAAAAGCTACCGTGAGGTAGTGCCGCAGA
>NZ_BAABGA010000127.1:0-854 GCF_039541335.1 Novipirellula rosea
TGGAAGAACTTTCACACCTTCCAAATCATGGAGACATTCAGATGGCCACCAAAACTAAGTCTACTCGAAACGGCAAGAAAAGGTCACCAAGACGCCGCTACATCGGCAAGCCTACCGGCGTGATTCAACAGCGGGTTCAGGAGGTGACGCCCCAGCGGTTTGGCATCGTCTCGGTCGATTGCGCTAAACGCCGTTCCAAATGGTTGCTTTGCGATTATTTTGGTCGTGTCATCATCGAGCCGACGACAGTCGAGCACAATGCAGGTTGCCTCACTGCAATGACACAGCAAGTTCGGATTGAGTGCGAAGCAGAAGGCATCGTCGATTGTATCGCTGCGGTCGAAATGACGGGTATCTACCACAAGCTGATTGTCGCGGCGTTTCAAAAAGCTGGCATTGAAACTCGCATCGTGCATCCTTTTGCATCGACGCACTATCGCAAACTACTGCATCCTGATAACAAGTCCGACGACAATGATCTTGAGGCGATCTTCCATGCTGCGGTCAATGGCTACGGTCTCTCTATCTTGCCGGTCGGCGAAACCCACCTTGCTCTACAACGACTCTCGCGTCACCGTCGCAACTTGGTGAAACAACGTTCCCGAATCCAGGTCCAAGTGCGTGCGATGATGCATCAAGCGATGCCAGGCTATGCTGACTTATGGGAGGACGACAAGTTGTTCAATCGATCGATCGCGATGCCGATTGCAAAGCAGTTCTCTTCTGCCGATGCGATCAAGATGGCAAAGCCGAAAGGGATGTCAGTTTTTTTACGCAAGCAGAAGGTGCGTTTTCAAGAATGTACTCTCGATAAAATCTACGCCTGGAGCCTGCAAGCGGCTGATCCTGCATTG
>NZ_BAABGA010000128.1:0-1189 GCF_039541335.1 Novipirellula rosea
TCAATTGAACGCATCGAAGTCCTCAGCGGGGTAGCCTTCGGAAGTGAGTGAGTCAATAACCAGCCTGTTTCGACTGACCGTCGTCTATTCGCGGCAATCGCGATACGGCGGCGGATCGTTCAGTTCTTGCGATGCTCAGTACGCAATCTGTTCGGACACAGCCTCGTCGCTGGGACTTCCGGTGCACGATCACTTTGCCGACGAAGGCGAATCGAGCGAAACGCTGGACCGACCGGCGATGCAGGAGTTGCTCAACGCTGTGAAGGAGGACTTGATCGACCGGGTGATCGTGTACAAGGTGGATCGGCTTGTCAAACCACTCGCTCTGCTCGCCAAGTTGCTCGCGATTTTCGAGGAACACGAAGTCAACTTGGTCGTCGTCACGGATCCAAATTTTGGACAATCCGCTGCCAGTCGGTTGGCCAGTAACATTGTCGCCGCGGCGAGCGAGTTTCAGCAGGATCTCACCCGCGATCGACTTGCCGAGATGCGGATGGCTTTGAAGCATCATGGCAAACGTGTCGCTGGCCAGATTCCAGTCGGCTACATGACTGAGGACGGCTCTTCGAAACTGGTTCCGCATCCGGAGCACTCGGTGATTATCCGCGACATGTTTGCGATGGCAGCCAGGGGCGCCAAACCAGGTTACATTGTCTCGATTGCCAACCTGAGTGACTGGCCCGATCGCTATGGCAACACGGGACGCTGGACGACAACGCGCGTCTTGAAATTGCTCTCGAATCGCACGTATCTCGGTGAGATCCCGAACGGCGATTCGACACTTCCGGGTGAGCATGAGGCGATTGTCAAACAGGACGTGTTTGACCGTGTGCAACAGCACATCTCCGAGCGTCGAACTCGGAAGCCAGGTCGGCGGGAAAACCCACACGAGTTTCTTCTTCGTGGCATCTTGGTTTGCGGTTTGTGCGAGCGGCCGATGACAACGAGCTATTCACATCACCGAAACATTCGGTACTTGTATTACCGATGCCGATCGCAAGCGGGAGGTCGACCTCCGTGTGCGAGCGTCAGCGTCAAACGTCATGACATCGAGCAATTTGTCATCGACACATTGGGAGAGCCTGAAAGCGATGATCCCGACTTCATGGAAGGATTGCGAAAAGTTTGGCAGCAGCTCGATCAGGATGAGCGGCGACGTCTGCTGCCACGATTGTTAAGGCGGGTTATT
>NZ_BAABGA010000129.1:0-1636 GCF_039541335.1 Novipirellula rosea
TATCCGCATGACCAAGCAACTCTTGGATCGTGCAAATGTCGGTTCCCGTACGCAGTAGGTGTGTGGCAAAACAATGACGAAAAACATGCGAACTGACATGCTTGTGAATCTCAGCATTGATCACCGCCGCACGCAAGTTCGCTGGGAACGTATCCTTATGCAAATGATGTCGTCTCAGCACACGGGTCCGTGGGTCGCGAGACAAGCGATGAGACGCAAACAAAAACTGCCACTTCAACTCGCGTGCGGCTCCGGGATACTTCCGCTCCAGTGCCTTCGGCAAACACACCGACGCTTGCCCCTTTTCTAGATCGTGTTCGTGCAACACTCGACGCGACTCCATCCATTTCCGGATGTCCGAGACGACACATTCCGGCATCGGCACGATGCGACTCTTCTTTCCCTTGGAATCATGCACCTCGATGATCATCCGGTCAAAATCGAAATCCTTCATTCGCAGTCGCAACGCTTCACTGATCCGCATCCCACAACCATACAGCAGTTTAGCGATCAATAAATGAACGCCACTTAAGTGTGCAAATATCTGCTCGATCTCGTCCACACTCAGGACTGTGGGAATCTGCTTCCCCTTGTTCGCGCGAATCGCTTGGACTTCGCCCATCTCGCGTTTCAATACATGCTCAAAGAGGTACAGCAGAGCGTAAAAGGCTCGATTCTGAGTCGCAATGGCGACATTCCCATCCACCGCCAAATCGGATAAATGAGCCTCCACGTCGGCAGCGCCAATCTCGGCAAAATCCGCCTGGCACTTCAACGCTCGATCACGCATGAATGCCCGGACGTTCGATACGTAGGCCCGTTCCGTCTCCAACGCATCCTGACGCGACCGGATGGTACGCCGCAGGTTCTGAATCACGTCCGGTTCACTCGGGTCGATGTGGCCGATGACGTCTTCGATTTCCTCCGTCGTCTCTTCACCCGATTCCTGCAATCTCGCATTCTTGATCTTCTCCGCTCGGGTGAGCTCTTCGAGTTTGATTTGAATGAACCGCAAGTCATCAAACGTAGACGCCTGGACATAACGGCGATAGCAAATCAGCGACTGAATGATTTTCAGGCGTTTCCAAGCAGGCGACTTGCGCCGCAGGTGGTCGCGGAGAAAGGCGATCACATCGTCGGCGGTGAATTCCCAAGTCGCCTGGGGCTTGCGACCATGAAACCGACTGAGTTTCTCGAACCAAATCTTCGCCCACTTGTCACGTTCCTCTCGCCACGTGGTTCTCGACTGACTAAGGCGTGCCATGGAATCGGCCTTTGCAATCACCCGATTCGGCAAAGAGAAGCTGGCCAAATCGGTCGTCTGGAACAGGTTCCGTCCCGGTTGCGGTGGCCTTACAGCAAAGGTCATCGCCCACTCCCACGGCCATACAAAGCAGGGTGCGTTTCGGAGTGCTGAATCGTTTTTACCGCCGTCCTGCATCGCCGCAGCACTACTTTTGCTGATTCTTTGCATGACGGCATCACAGGTCAATGCCTCGGATGGAAAATTAGTTTACAATTTTGCTTGACCCAAGAATCGAGACCCCTCATACTCGTCAAGCGCCAACCGGCGATAACATTCCCTCGAACCGGCGATAACACACTACGTGTCACCGAGGGAGCCGAAGGTCCAACC
>NZ_BAABGA010000130.1:0-813 GCF_039541335.1 Novipirellula rosea
CCTCCGGTCCATGTCATGGTTCGTCGGTGTATTTGGTTCGCGAGAGATCGTTGTGTCGTTGATAGACGCGAACAATCGGAATCGCGTTGCTGGAAAGTTGATTGTACCGTGGCAAGTCCTTGCGAGCACAAAAAAGGTGCGCTGAACCCAGCGACTTGCGTTGCAGTATCGCGACAGCCGCACCGGCGATTGGATCACCGCAGAGATCAATCGAAAAATGTGAAAGTGACGGTTGTCGTTCGAGAAAGGCGACTGCGTCAGGGGAAGGAATCATTCCCGCGATGTCCACATGCGTGAGGTTGGTACTCGCCCAGTTCACGAACAAATCGGACGAAGCATCGTTGTTACCGTATTGTAGTGTTGTCAGGGCGTTCTGATTGTGAATCCAGGAAATCGTTTCGTCTGAAACAGTGCAATCGACGACGGTAAGCTGCGTAAGCGTGTCATTCGATCGTAGCCGATCCAAATTGTATTTGTCCAATTCGCAAGACGTGATAACTAGCATCCCGAGCGACTCGCCACCGGTCAGTGTGACAGGGACGCGTGACTTCAGATTCGACACGTAGAGTTGTTGAACCGTTGGAGCGATTGCAAGCATCGGCGATTGATCCGCGCTGCATGCACGGATCGACAAGACACGCAGGTTTGTGCATCGTTCGATGAGGCGATGGGCGTCGGTTCCAATTTGACGCCCACGCAACGTGAGGTGTGTTACCCCAGTGACGTCGTCACGAGCATGAGGAATCGCGGCGTCAAACTCAAGTTTGAGCACGGCCGGATGAATCACAGGCTTCGGCGCGCAACCTGTGGCGA
>NZ_BAABGA010000131.1:0-1683 GCF_039541335.1 Novipirellula rosea
TTTTGATAACTGGCGTTTGCTTCCTTGCGAAACGTGAATGGCCTCGTCAGTTACCTCGATTTACTGCGATGAAACGCTAATCCCTACGATTTTGCCCCCTTTTTCGCCTTATTGCATACACAGTGCGTGCACTTCTCCCTTGAGTAGTTTCAACATTCGCTTCACGTTGATCGCGAAACAGGTCATGATCTGCTGGATCTTCACCTTGTTTAGCCCCCAGTAGCGAGCTCGTCGTCCACCGTGATGACGGACGATCTCGTTGATCTTTCGTTCGATCGCAGGATGCTCACGACGAACCCGTTCATACTCCGCTGTCATCGACTTCTGGCGGGCTCGTTCGTATTCATGCTCATATTCATTCTTGTTCACTTGCCGGCCCCATCGACTGGTCTCTTTCATCTTGGGATGGCACTGAGACAACAGCGGACAGGCGAGACATCGCTTTTTGCCAAAATTAAAAAATCTCGAATGTGGCTTCTCTTTTTTGAACCAAGCTTTTCCTGAGACTTGGCCACCGGGGCAAGTCACTCGTGTTTTGTCCTCATTCAATTGAAACTCACTCGCAGCAAAGCCGGCTGTTTTTTCGCGTGCCGCTGGCGGCGTAATGACTTCGACAGCCAAGCCTGCGGGATCTTCAAGAGTTCGAAGCATCGGGCCATTAAAACCGCAGCCATCAATTGAAATCTGTTCAATCTGGTTGCCATGAGTTTGCTGTTCCATCTCGATCAAGTGGATGGTGTCGTTGGCCTCTGCGCCGTTGGCAGGAATCACTTCCACCTCGGTGATTAATTGACTCTCAGCATCCATCATCACGTCGACCATATAGCCTTCGTAAAAATTACCATGCATACCACGCCTGGCATCGGAGTCAACCACGCTGAGCGTGCGGTCACCTTGACTAGGCTGCTGGCAATCCCGGACGATCTTTTCCGCCAAATGGCGAATCGCCGCAAGTTTCTTCCACAGCGAACCGCATTTTGGCGATGGGGGTTCGGGCGGTTGCTCTTGCAACCATTTCAGGATATCGATGACGAGTTCCAACCGAGATTGCAGTTTAACCTCCACTTCAGCCTGAGCAGTTTCAAGGCGAACCTGCTCCGCTTTGATTTCGAACCCGATGGCGGATTGCTGATCAATTTGCCGGACGATGTCCAGCATCCTGTTTCGCAGTTGAGCCAACAAATTGAGCGTGGTGGGAATGGCGACATTGGCCAAGACATGACTAGCGTCTTTGAGCCGTAGCCGATCTTTGAGCAAGTCTTGCTCGCGAGCCGAGCTGATGAGTTGATCGAAGACCTTTTTGAACCCCTCGGCTCCCAGCCGCCCTCGAAATCGGGTCAACGAGGAGGAGTTGGGCAACGGGGAGCCGATCGGGACCTGCAGAAACCAGCGGAAAAGCAGATCGGTTTGACAGCGTTCGATCACCTTCGCGTCGGACAGCCGATAGAAAAAGCTAAGGAATTCCAGCTTGAGCATGATCAGCGGAAGGATCGCAGGCTGTCCATACTTTTCACAGTAAAACGAACGGACTTGGCCATCCAGAGCGGTCCAGTCGATCAATTCCAGGGCATCCAGCAGCGGTGACTCCGCCGGAAGCACTTTGTTGTAGATCGCAAGGTCGGAATCAGGAATCTTATAAAACTTGTCAGTCCAAGGCGCCAGCATCTTCTCACCCTCAAGAAG
>NZ_BAABGA010000132.1:0-1187 GCF_039541335.1 Novipirellula rosea
CTGTGGATCAGGATTCACCGACGAGTAACGGTTTTTTTACGGCTTGCTCGAAGTCGATGGGACTCTGATAGCCAAGTGAGGAGTGCAAGCGAAGAGGGTTATAAAAACATTCGATGTAATCGGACACGCCGCGTGTGGCCTGTTCGTGTGTGTCGTAGATTTGTTGGGCCTCTTCTGTCTTGTAGCTTTTGAAGAACGATTCCATCGGAGCATTGTCGTAACAGTTGCCGCGACGACTCATGCTCTGAATAAGTCCATGGGCAGTCAACCTACTGCGGAAGTGCTCGCTGGCGTATTGGGAGCCGCGATCGCTATGAACGATCAGGCCTGCCGCCGGTGAACGAAGCACCAACGCTTGAGTGAGTGCACTCACCACCAATTCAGAGTCGATGTTACGACTTGTTTTCCAGCCGACAACTTTGCGTGAATGCAAGTCGATGAAAACGCACAAGTAACTGAATCCTTCTTTAGTGGGAATGTAGGTGATGTCAGTGAGCCAGACTTGATCGATGGTTTCCGCTGAAAACTTTTGCTCAAGAAGATTGTTGGCGATGGGTTCATTGTGATTGGAATCAGTGGTCGAAATTCTGAATTTGGTACGGCGATTCGCTTGAATTCCTGCCTTGCGCATGTACTTGGCGACAGTGTTTCGGCTGCACTGGAATCCTCGTTTCAATAGTTCGCGGTGCATTCTTGGACTTCCGTATGCATCGTGATGCCTTTCCAATTGAACCCTCTTGATGGCTTGTGTGATTTGCGTTTCTTTCTTCTCCGTCGTGGTGACATTGCGACCGACAAACTGATAGTACGCGGCGCGCGTTACTTCGAGAGTTCGGCAAAGCACCGCGATCGGCCATTGATCGCGATGCTTGTCAATGAACGTGAGCCTCAACTGTTTTCTTTGGCAAAGAACGCCGTCGCTTTTTTTAAAATGTCGCGTTCCATCTTGAGCTGTCGGTTCTCCTCACGGAGTCGTTTCAGCTCGGCCTCGATGGATTGACTGCCGATGCCTTCGACTTGGAAAGTCCCATCTTCATCAAAAGACTTCTTCCATTTGCGAACCAAGTTTTCACCGACGCGTAAGTCTTTGGCGACCGCGGCATACGAAAGTCCTTGTTCAATCACTTTCTTAACGGCAGCCAATTTAAATTCTCGGCTGAATGTTCGACGTTTGTCCATGAATCGGA